>NZ_JBBORB010000003.1:0-3200 GCF_038004405.1 Oceanobacillus sp. FSL W8-0428 | reverse complement strand
ATGAGTCGCTTGATGGGTTTGCGACCCCAATTTATGAGTCGTTCTTTGGGATAACGACCCCTTTTTTATTAGTCGCTCAAGGGATTGCGACAATTCTTCTTTCTAATTTTCACTACGTTTTATTTGTTTGTAAGTCATTTTTCCAACATGTTCATTGTTATGCTCAGCTTCAAAAACTACTGCTTTATCATCAATCAGTTGCTTTTCTAATTCAGTAACTTCCTCAGCCGATAAAGCTTTTTCTGTAGGTTTAATTAATCCACGAGACTGAAAAAAAAGCTTTTTATTCTTCTCTTTAGCACTTTTGCCTGTTTTAGGGTCATACCCGTTTTTCATAGCTTGTATGTCTTTCTCTATGTACTTTACGACATAAGCACCAACATTATCAATATCCTCAATCGCATTAATATGCAGTCCGCGTTGTTCTTTTCCGTTCTCCCAAACCTTTAATAAATCATCAAATTTGATAAACGGAAGATTATAAAATAGCACATGGTAATGAATCGATCCACGAGCTTGCCTTTCTACAACACACGTGTATTTTAAACCACTCTGCTTTTTGAAAAGTTTTCGTGATAATCTTTTTATAAACTCACGAAATTCTTTATTAGCAACTTCATGGTCTAGCACATTCTCTTTAAACGTTAACGTCATAAATTTTGGCTTTTCTTTGCCCCATTCGTGGATATTTGCATTTATTGTTCTTCGCAATGTTTGTACTGTTCTTCCAAGTGACCGTCTTAAATTGTCTTTTTCTCTTAAAACTCTCTCTTCTTCTGGCATATTTCCACCTGCTTTTGCTGTATTACTATTTGTTTTTCCTTTAAGCCCGATGGTAATACCTTCCTCATACGAATAAATTTCTGTAATTCTTCCACTGGTAACCACTTTATGATATACTCTCAATAGATGTTTTTCCCCTTTCCATGAATGTTTTTGCCGACAAGCTGGAATGGGGCATTTTTTTTGCCAAAAAACGGAACCTATTAACGTTATCTATAAATCTATCATTTTGTTACTTATGTGTCCATATAAATAAATCAAGTAAAGAAGGAATAAAAAAACGACCTTTTTCAAGGTCATTTTTTATGCTCAAAATCAAAAATAGATTAAAAATAGATTGCTGATAAAATTAATAAAAAATTTACCGGCAGCTGCAGGCTAATTTTTAATTCCAAATGAATCATAAAAGACCACCTCCAAAATCGTATTACTAAAGAATATCGATTTATACTAAGGATCCTTTTATCTTTCCATAACTTTTTTCTATCGAATGAAGTTTGAGGTGGCCTTACACCGTTCAACATAGAGACTTTTCTCCAAGCAAGGTCCGAGTAGTATTTTTTAAGAAGAACACTTAAAAAATCTCCACTCTTTTCTCCTTGCTTTCCGAAATTTTGGCGGTGTAATCATTTCGCCAAGCCGAACATACCCAAAACAAGAACCTAATACATTCGGCTTGCTCTTGCTATTATACCGCCAAAACCATCTGTACTAGAATTTAATAATAGCGTCTCTAACCAATATAAAGTAACAAGAGGGGCTAGCCCCTCTTGGCTTTCGCCAATTCACCCCAGCCTTAACCTCACACCCCAAAACAAGAGGAATAAAAATCATCTTTACAATTTCACATGATAACCACCATAAACATTTCTTTCGCCATATTGTGCTCTCATATTTTCAGTAACATCATTTTCAATTTGTTCCACGTATTCACGACTTGACGTTGATTTAATTACATCTAAAATTTTAATTGGTCTAAATGCTTTTGTAACCTTTGCCCCTACGCCATCATAATGCTGCATAATTCTTTTTCTAGGATTATTCGTAATACCTATATAAATTTTTTCATGTTCTAATTTTAAAACATACAAAAACCAAATATTACGTTGGTTCTTTTTACGCCTTTTAACCATTCTATACAACTGACTTTCAAATTCTATACGCTCTTGTTTTTCTTGATATTCAAGTTCTATTTTTTCTTCTTCATCATCAAAGGAATTACTATAACCCATCATTTCTCTAAATTGTTTTGTTAAATCATCCATGCAAAGTCCTCCTCCATTTTTCTACATCATAAACCATTCCTTAAATCAACAGAGAACGTTTCTAAGACGTTTTAAAAAACATCCTAATAAAATATATAAACAAAAACAAAAACACCTCAGAAGGCCTTATTTGGACTCCTAAGGTATTTTAAGAAAAATAAAAGAACGCTTCAAAAAGTATTCAACAAAAAGATTTTCTCTAAAACAATATATTTACTTGAAAGAGCATAAGAGAATCCGGTGCCACTCTCTTTTAAAGAGTGGCGAAATAGGCTGTGCCTATTGGATTCTAAGAGATTTTCAAGTAAAAAAACAGGTGTCATTTGCTCCTTTTATTTGGATAGTTTATGGATAGTATTTTTAGCTATTTGGATAGTTTATGGATAGCCTTTTAATGCCTTTTGTATAGTTTATGGATAGTCGCATTTTTAAAAAACAAGAAATACTTTTTACCACTTCACCAAAATTTCCACCACTTTTTTTGATTTTTTTCTGTTGCCGCAATTTCTTTTTTTGTATCTAAAATTTTATTTATTGAACTCAAAAATGCCTCATCTCTTTTAGATAATTTTTCATCTATAAACTCTTGTTGCTTTTTTATCTGCTCAAGTAATTCATCATTAAATTTTTCTTGTCTCATCATTTTTTCATTCATTTCTGCTATACGATCATTTAATTCCTGGAGAATTTCTGGAACATAAATACTCACTTGCTCATCATCTTTTGTCATATCAATAGTCATAAATAATCCATCATTCGCAAGAATTTCATCTACAGTTTCACTTGTCTTTCCTTCTGAATACATCTCTCTTATTTTCAAAACAACATCCATACTCGATTGATTAACAAAATAACTTTTATGCTGTTTTTTCAAATAAAGATGATGCCCATGCATCTTTATATATCGCCTAATTGTTTGGTGAGGAATCATAGTTTCCTTTTCTATTTCTGCAACAGTCAGCCATTCTTTCTTCATTTTCTCACCCTCTCACACCACGTATTTATCACGCAATCATACGTAAATAATTCGTGATATGACACAAGCATTCCTTGTTTTTCTCATGAGAAAACTCAATTTAAGTTCATATATGCTCATAAAAAAATCTAGGCCCCTTTACGGTTCCTAGATTTTTCTTTCCTGCCCACATTTTG
>NZ_JBBORB010000002.1:0-43120 GCF_038004405.1 Oceanobacillus sp. FSL W8-0428 | reverse complement strand
AAAAAGACCTGTAAGCGTTGGTGTTATTGAGGTTACAAAATCGTGATACGATTTGTGATACTGTAAGTTATTTGTAGTCACTTATGTTCACCACGCTTGCTGGTTTAAAGTCGTTCTCCATTTTTTCAATTGCTTCATCTTCAGCATTCGGGTAAAGGTGGCTATAAATGTCATACGTTGTTGACGTGTTAGCATGCCCTAAGCGTTTGCTAATAATTTGGATGTCATTACCTAGATTGATTAAATACGATGCGTGAGAATGCCTTAAATCGTGTATTCTAATACGTTTTACTTTTGATTGCTTTATATAATCTTCAAAACGCCTATCAATAGTAGTGTGGGATACGTGGTTATAATATTCCCCAAAAACAACATAATCAATTTTGTTTTTATTTTGCAGCTTCAACTCACCTAATAATTTCATGGTGTGTTGAGGCATTTTTATTTTACGATTAGATGATTCATTTTTGGGAGATGTAACACGATTGTGATAAACAGTTTTATTAATATCGATTGTGTTGTTATCAAAATCAATATCTTTCCAGGTCAATGCCAATGCCTCTCCTTTTCTTAAACCGCCATAAAACAAAACCATAAACAACGTACGAAACAGTAGCTCATCAGCCTCTTGTATGAATTGTTTAAATTCATCTATTGTCCAAAAATCTAATCTTTTCGGCTCTTTCATTTCAATATTTCCAACTTCTCTTGCTACATTCACCTTCAGGTATTCCAGCCTAATAGCATAGTTTAATGTAGCTGATAAAACGGTATGCACTTTTTTAGCACTTGCAACACCCAAGTTGTCAAGCAAATGATCATGGAATCGAATGACGTCTCTTTTGGATATATCTTTAATTTTCTTGTGTTCAAATCGTGGTTTTAAATGGATTCGTACTACGCTCTCTATTTTCATGTAAGAAGATTCTTTTCTTCTCTTTTTATACCAATCAAGATACATATCAGCTATTTTCCCAAAGGATAAGTTTTCCTCGTCCTCCACATCAAAATTGTAAAGGAAATCAATTTCAGCATCTTTTGCTTCTTTTTTTGATTTAAATCCTCTCTTCATAAAACGTTTCTTTTCTCCATTTGGTAAATCTACATAAACGCTATAATAATAAGTGTTTCTTTTTTTGTCTTTATAAACTGGCACTCTTAGCCCTCCTTTAAAAAAGAGGCAGGTAGCTAACCTGCCTTGTTAAATTATTGACGTCAGTAATTTAATCTAATTCAACGATGTAAACAACTACTTTTCCGTGTATAACCAAGTTACTGTTTTCTACAGAAGTAATATAATCGTAAAATGATGAATCATGTGAATCTGGTCTGAAAATGATTTTGTCGTTATCTTGATAAATACGTTTCACGGAATAATCTCCGTTATCGCTATAAACAACTATGTCTCCAGACTTTATTTGATGAAGTTCTAATGGTTTAACAGCGATCAGTGATTTATCAGGTATCACTTTATTCATTGATTCACCATTAACTCTCATCATAAACAAATCATTATGGCCAGCCCATTTACCAAGCACTGAATCCGGAACTTCAATTTTATTAGCTTCTGTTACACCGTCAACTCGTAACGGCAATCCTGCCGAAATAGACTGTGGGTAAAAATTGTAAGTTGGTGTTTCTTCTTTAATAATTGAATTATCATTTTCCTCTTCATCTTCCCATCCCATTAAATAAGCTGGAGTTACTTTCAATGCCAGGGCTAACGGCTTAACAATTTCTAAAGGCATATTCTCAATCTCATTGCTTTCATATCTGTAAATAGTAGCTCTATTTTTTCCTAATTTATTTGCTAGTTCATCTACAGACATTTTAAGTTCTTTTCTTCTGGTTTTAATTCTTTCTCCGATTTTCAAAGGTATCACCTCACTTCCTAATTATATTATAACATATTTTATCGCATATATGCAACAAATCAAAGTATTTATTATAAAAAATTATCACTTTATGCGAATTTTGTATTGACTTTTGAGAATAGGTGCTTTAAGATGTAATTAATCGCATACGACGCGACAAGAGGAGGTGTTAAAAATGAACGTTAATAAGCTCAAAGGGAAAATTGTAGAAAAAGAAATGAGCATTACTCAATTAGCTAAGGAAATTGGTATAGACCGAAGTAGTCTTTATAGGAAATTAAACAATGAGGGGGATACTTTATCTATTAAAGAGGCTAATAGAATTGTAGAAATTTTAGGATTAACAAGGGAAGAATCAATAGCAATTTTTTTTAACTCATTTGTCGCATGTAGTGCGAATTATGAAAATGAAAGAAATCCCCTTCACATATAAGCTGTTAATTTGATGTTCAAAGTGCTGCGATACCCAGCCAATATACCAAAAGAAAGGAATGATAGTATGACAGATTTAAAGGTATTCAATTTTGAAGAAAACAACGTAAGAACGTTAGTGATTGAAGATGAACCGTATTTTGTGGGAAAAGATGTAGATGTTTCCATACAATTTATTAAAAATTTGCAAGCGTATGAGGTGAGATGAATGCCTAACATGCAACTTTATGTAGCAAGAAGGGAGCATAAATTAAAGCAATCTGACTTAGCTAAAAAACTAAGGATTTCCAAGCAAACTTATTATAGGAAAGAGAATGGCATATCTGAATTCACTCAAAGAGAAATGATAATGCTGGCAAAAATATTTGGTTGTACATTAAATGATTTATTTTGGGAGGAGGCTAACCATGCATAACAATTTAAAATTCCACTACCGCAACGAAGATCTACCTCTTGTGGAAACGGCACTTGGACAATTTTTAGTAGCGAGTGAAAAAGCTGAAAGAATGATTGAAAATGCTGAATTTGAACACAAGCAAGAAGTTGTCTCTGAGATACTTGGGTCGTTAGAAAATATTATGATGCTTAACCGGAAGAAAATTGAAGAAGACGTTACAGCGCAAGCAACGGCGTATATAAGGAATTACTATTATGGATAAAACAGATTTTTATTTAAACGTATTGTTTGCTGGGTCGTTAGGATTTTTGTTTTTGATGATGATTTATATATAAGGAGTGATTGGATGGATTATTTTGAATACAAGAAAGCCAAACATGAATTATCGAAACTGATATTAAAATTTCAAGGTGATTACAATGTTGAAGAGAATTGGTTGTTACGAATGCTAATAGAGGAAGCGCAAAGATCAACTGTAAGATTCGATGATGAGGAGTGATTGGATGGAAAAGATTAAATCATGTCCTGAAGTATGGAAGAACATTGTTGGTTATGAAGGATTGTATCAAGTTTCAAATAAAGGAAGAGTTTACTCTTTCGGAGTTGATTTTATAAAAAATAACAAGAAAAGGCATTTTGTTAAAAGCGGTGTTTTAAAGGCTACTACAACACATGATGGTTATTTAAGAGTAAGACTATACAAAAATAAAAAAGGCAAAGACATAAGAATTCATAGGCTTGTAGCTGACGCTTTCGTAGAAAATGATGATTCTAAAAGAAAAATAATAGTTAACCATATTAACGGCGATAAAGCTGATAATAACGCTGAAAACTTAGAATGGTGCACTTATACCGATAACGCAATTCATGCTTTTGAAATTGGATTACGAAAACCACCTAACGCAAATGCTAACGGCAATAGCCAAGGAGAAAAAGTGCATAATTCTAAACTTAATGATGAAAAGGTTAAGTTTATTCGCAAGAACGCAAGAATTAATGGAGGAATCTACTCGAATAGTCAGTTAGCAAAAAAGCTTAACGTTTGTACTACAACTATATGGCAAGTGATTAATAAGAAAACTTGGAATCACGTTAAGTAAGAGATTAGATAAGTAAAGGGGCTGTTATTATGGAACATCCCGATATCACAAGAACACTTAGAACCGGCTACCCCACACCAGAAAAACAATTAAAGGACAAGCCAGGCGAATATTGGGATCCAATCGAATGGATGAAGGAAATTGAAGATAGATATAAAAATTCAAAATAAAAAACGCCTCTGCAAAGGCGCTTTTAGTAGATAGCGGTTGGAAAACTATTTATACGCCTATTATAAGGCGTTTGGGAGGAAATAGCAAATGAATTTAGATGAAGCTATTGAAATGTCAAAGAAAATCGAAGAAGCATATGAGGAAGGGTGGATTTCTTTTTATCACGGCGTGAGCGACAGAATCCAATTAAGCAAAGATTTATTCGATGAGTTAGCAAAAGAAAGAGAAGTTGTTGTTAAAGATCACCCATATGCAGATGCACAATATAGCTTTGTTTATGATGATTGCGAATTTATCGCTTTGCCAGATGAGGAGGATGAATCAAATGAGTAGCCTATACGATTTAACCCAAGATTTTAAACAAGTGCAATCACTTATCGATGAAGGCGGCGAAAACCTACAGGATACACTAGATTCTATAAATCTAGCAATTGAGGACAAGCTCGAGAACATTGGAAAAGTTATCCGAAATTTAGATGGTGAAATAGAAATGCTGAAAAATGAAGAGACTAGACTCGCCGATAAACGAAAGGCGCTTGAAACGAATAAAAAACGTTTGAAAATGTATGTGGAAGAACAGCTTACATTGACCGGTAAAGACAAAGTAAAAACTGGAATATTTACTTTTGCCATGCAGAACAATGCACCGTCAGTGAAAGTGACTGATGAAAAATTAATTCCGAAGAGATATTTTGTTCCAGTTGAACCTAAATTGGATAAAAAAGCACTCAAAGAATCATTGAAAGAGATGGATGTAAAATCAATGCCCGGTGTCGAATTGGTGCAAGGAAGAAGTTTACGGATTAGATAGGAGGCGATTATGTGAGTTTACAAATAACAAACGCTGCGGATATTCAAACGGATAAAGGAACTTATCTGATTTATGCGCCACCGGGAATGGGGAAAACCACAGCTATTAAGTACCTTCCGGGTAAAACATTGGTGCTTGATGTGGATAGAACAACCAGGGTGTTGAAAGGTGAAGAAAATATTGACATTGCCTATGTAGATAATACAGATACTTGGAAGTTTTGGGGAGAATTGATTGTTGATCTTGAAGAAAATTATAAAGGCAAATATGACAACATTGTCGTCGATAATATCAGTGAACTTGAACGTAGTCTGTTATCAGACTTAGGTAATAAAGGAAAAAATAAAGGTGTCCCGTCGCAGGGCGATTATCAATATATGCAGTTCCGTATCGTAAACAGTTTAAGATATATGAAAAATTTAGGTTCCAATTTAGTGTGGACAGCGTGGGAAAGTTCAGATTTATTCACGGATAGTTCAGGACAACAATGGAACAGAAGTTTCCCACAGATTAACCATAAAATTATGAACAATGTTCTTGGGTTGTGTGATGTGGTTGCAAAGTTAGCCATTAACTCTGACGGTGAAAGAGGTTTTGTTTTAAGTTCATCAAACAGCACATACGCAAAAAATCAGATTGATGATCGCAAAGGGTGCTTGCAAAGTGAATTGATTTTAGGCGGTGATGAAAATAGCTAAACCACTTGATCTTACTGGAGACAAATACGGAAGGTTAACCGCTATGAAATTAAGTTACAGGGACAAAAGAAGTAATTCGTTTTGGATATGTAAATGCGATTGCGGAAATGAAACTGTTGTTAGAATAGGTGATTTGAGGTCAGGAAATACGACTTCTTGCGGTTGTTTCAGAGAAGAACAAAGTAATAAGGCATTAGTTGAACGAAGCACAACACACGGCCATACAAAAACGAGATTATACACAATTTGGCACGGCATGAAATTAAGATGCTATACCAAAAGCAACGCGTCTTATAAATATTACGGAGGTAGAGGGATATCTGTTTGCGATGAATGGAAGGATGACTTTGCGTCTTTTAGAACCTGGTCTTTGTCTAATGGTTATAAGGAAGGTCTAACAATTGATCGCGTAGATGCAAATGGCAATTACGAACCATCAAATTGTAGGTGGATAAATTATAAGGGACAAGCAAGAAACAAAAGAAATAATAAAATCATCACTTATCGTGGCGAATCTAAAACTATCTCCGAATGGTCAGAAATAACAAATATAAAACAAAGCACTATCAGCGAAAGGGTTAGACTTGGTTGGGATGAAGCTGAAGCTATAACAAGACCTGCTGGGAAGTACGTAAGAAAGAGTGATGCTGTTGGCAATTAAATTACGACCATACCAACTTAATCTAATCAATAAAACAAAGGGGGCGATTTTACAGGGAAAACGATCACCATGCATTGTTGCTCCCTGCGGTTAGGTAGCGGTAAGTCGGTTGTTATTTCAGAAATAATCAGATCAGCAACTTTAAAGAAAAATCATGTTTTGTTCTTAATTCATAGAAAAGAAATTTTAGATCAGATTAAAAAAACGTTATTAAGTAATGACGTCGACCTAGAGCATGTGGAATTGGGCATGGTGCAAACAGTGGTTAGGCGACTTGATAAAACAAAGGAGCCGAAAATGATTGTAGTAGATGAATCTCATCATGCTCCTGCAAATTCTTACAAAAAGATATTCGATCACTTTAGTGATGCTTTGAGAGTATCTTTTACGGCCACGCCAATCAGGTTAAACGGAAGTGGTTTAGGGGATGTGAATGACATTCTGATTGAGGAGGTGGATGCTAAGTGGCTCATTGATAACAACTTTCTATCGCCTTATAAATATTATGCACCAAAATTAATAGATATAACCAAATTAAAGTTAAATAGTTTGAGGGAGTTCTCCTCTACATCGATAGATGCTGCTATGGACGATAAAACAATTTATGGTGATGCAATTAAGCATTATAAACAGCTTGCAGATGGAGAACAGGCAATTGCATACTGTCACAGTGTGGAAGCCAGTGAACAGCTTGCAGATGAGTTTAAACGACATGGTATTAATGCAGTTCATCTGGATGGTAAAACGAAAAAAGTTAAACGAGATGAAATCATTCAGATATTTAGAAATAGGGAAATTCAAATAATTACCAATTGTGACATTATTGGAGAAGGTTTTGACGTTCCGGATTGTTCGACAGTGATTATGTTGCGGCCGACTGAGAGCCTATCTCTATTTATTCAACAGTCAATGAGAGGAATGCGATACCGGCCAGGTAAAACATCAATCATTATCGACCATGTGGACAATGTGAGAAGGCACGGTTTTCCTGATATGGAGAGAGAGTGGAGTTTGGATGGTAAAAAGAAGTCTTCTAAAGATAAATCGGAAGTACCAATCCGAGAATGTACAAATTGTTTTGCGGTATTTACACCAACAGAAAAACAGTGTCCAGAATGTGGACATGTCCCGGAAATAAAAGAAGTTAAAGATTATGAAGTAAATGAATCTGCAGAACTGGAAGAAGTGAGAGAAGAAGATATTATTCTTGATTTCCGAGAACCTGCCGATTGCGCAAACATGAAAGAACTTTACGAACTAGCTAAGCACAGGAATTATAAACCAGGATGGGCATACCATCAAGGAAAATTATTAGGATTTATAAATTAAAACAGAAAAGGATGATTAAATAATGGGATTTAATTTAGATTTCAACAACACATTTGAAGGATTTTCAAAAATCGAGGACGGCGTTTACGAGGTGGTTATTGACCATGCAGCAGAAGACGCAACAAAAGGTGGCGCAGAATTTACTAATTTTCAAATGACTATCAGAAATGATCTGGATCAACCGCATAAAAATCAAAAAATTTGGGAGCGTGTATTTAAAGCGAAAGCAACCGGAACTTATAACATGATGATGTTTAATACAATCGGTAAAGCTGCTAATTTACAGTCCGGAAAAACCTACAATACGTTTGAAGAGTTGTTGGAAGATTACCGGGGGAAACCATTGCAAGTTTACGTTGAAAACGAAACATCAGAGTACAATGGGAAAACTTATGAAAATCTTAATGTGAAGCAATGGAAACCGACAGCATTTCCGCAAGTTAATCATCAGTGGAAACAAAGCAATGACAGTAATAATCAATCAAGTAACGATCCGTTTAAAAATAACGGCGAACCAATAACTGTTCAAAATGACGATTTACCATTTTAAGGAGTGAACTGCATGTTTCAGAAAATACCGCACGAATTAAAAGAACTACACCATTGGTGCGGTTACAAACTGCAGCAGAGAAACGGTAAGACAACGAAAATTCCTATAGATGCGAATACCGGTAATTTAGGAAAAAGTAATGATGAATCTACATGGGCGAGTTTTCAAACCGCCCTGGATTCCATCAATAAATTTAATTGTGATGGGATTGGGTTTTATTTTAAAGAACCATATATCGGTATTGATATTGATAATATCCAAGAGGATATAAAAAGCTATCAATCTGGTAATGGAGATAATATCGTCTCTGAATTTGTAGATATGCTTGGCAGTTATGCAGAAATATCCCCTAGCGGGAATGGTATACACATTATTTTAAAAGGCGAACTGCCGCCTAATGGAAGCAGGAAAGGCAATAAGGAATTTTACAGTTCAGGTCGTTTCTTCACGGTAACTGGAAATGCCATTGGTGGCTACAATCACATTGTGGATGATACAGATTACGGAAAAATTAATTACCTCCACAATAAATATATTGCCAGTAATGAGCCTATAAAGACACCTGCAGTATTAAATAATCAAGGTAATAATTTATCAGAATCAGAGATTATCAGAATTGCAGAAAACAGTAAAAATGGCATGCGATTCAAATTATTTTTAAATGGTGGCTGGGAGCAATTTTACGATTCACAGTCTGAGGCTGATATGGCTTTTGCAAATGATTTAGCTTTTTGGACAGCTTGTGATTACGAAAAAATGGATACTATTTTCCGTCAATCTTCCCTCTACCGCGAGAAGTGGGAGAGAAAACAGAGCGGGTCAACGTATGGAGAAATCACGTTAAACAAAGCTATTCAAGAGTGTAATAACGTATTTACTCCGCAGCAGAACAACGACGATTTTAACTTATATGTACTTGAAGACAGCACAAAAGAAGTTAAGAAAAAATATTATTCCTACGATGATACAGGGAACGCGGAGCGTTTTACCGATAATTTTAAGGAAGTAGTCAGATATAGTTACATTCGGAAAAACTGGTATTTTTATAACGGAAAAACATGGGTGCTAGATCAAGAAGGGAAAGTTAAATCTCTAGTTGACGAAATCTTAGAAAAAATGAAGCAGGAACCAGTTTTTGTTTTTGATGATGTGGATGAGGAAGAAGCGCAAAAAAACCTTAGAAAACATATTAAATATTCCAGAGGGAGCAACGGTAAAACTAACATGCTGAAAGAAAGCCAGCATTTACTGCCTATTCAACCAGATGAGTTTGATAAGGATAAACATTTATTAAACGCGCAGAACGGATACTTGGATTTAACCACAGGTCAGTTACACGAACATGATAAAGATAAGTTTTTTACAAAAATATCTTCCATCGAATATACGGATAAAATTGATTGCCCACAATGGATAGATTTTCTTAATCAGATATTCGACGGAAACAAGCCTTTAATAGATTATATGCAACGAGCAGTAGGATATTCCCTATCCGGCTCAACAGAAGAACAAATGATGTTTATTCTGCATGGTAATGGACGTAATGGGAAATCAGTATTCCTTGATATTATTACCGAAATGTTAGGGAATTATACAACGAATATTCAACCGCAAACGTTGATGGTTAAACCGCAGCAAGGGTCAGCGAATAGCGACGTTGCCCGGCTAGATGGAGCGAGATTAGTCACTACTACAGAGCCTAACGATGGCATGCGATTTGATGAAGGTTTAGTAAAGCAGATGACTGGTGGAGATAAGGTTACAGCACGTTTCTTATACGGTGATGAGTTTGATTATTTTCCACAGTTTAAAATCTGGATGGCTACAAACCATAAGCCGATTATTAGAGGTACAGACGATGGCATATGGAGGAGGTTGGCAGTAATACCGTTTACTGTACAGATACCAGAAAATAAGGTAGACAGGCAGTTAAAGAATAAATTAAAACGTGAAATGAAAGGTATTTTAAATTGGGCAGTCGAGGGATACCAGGTATGGAAACGGATTGGATTGAATGAGCCACAGGTTATTAAAAACCAACGGCAAACCTATCGAACCGAAATGGATGCAGTTGAGTTATTTATTGAAGAATGTTGCTTACGTAAATCTGGAGAGAGAGAAAAGGCATCTGATCTATACGGTATATATAAATCGTGGGCGAAAGATAATGAACAATATTTGATGAGCAGTACAAAATTCGGTAGAGAAATGAGTAATAAATTTCAAAAAATAACCAGTAATGGTGTCCATTATGTTGGCATTAAATTAAAGCATCCATCAAACGAACAAGCATTCAGATTAAATATGAATTAGAACTTTAATAATTAAATTTTCAGAAATACAGACTTTTTATTTAGGAACATTCATTCTGTTGAAGCAAAAACGGAAGGGTTAAGGAAGGGTATTGGAACAGTTGATTTAAAACCCTTCCACCTTAAAAACATTGATATATCAACCTTTTATATTATTATATTTTCTTTTTGGAAGGGTTGGAAGGGTAAAAATAAAGAAATAGAAATATAAAATAAAATATAAATACTAGGGAACCTTTTATGATTTTCGTTAAACTGTTCCAAAACAGGGTGAAAAAACAAGGTTTATCACTAGAGCTGTAAGGGATTGGAAGGGTTCAGCAACTGTTCCATAACTGTTCCGTGAAAGGGGATTTAAAATAATGAAAGAATCCGACATCCAAAACGCAATCCGATTAGCATTAAATCCATACGCAGTAATTTTTCGCAATAACGTCGGCAAAGTAAAAACAGCTGACGGAAGATTTTTCGATACAGGACTACCTAAAGGATATTCTGATTTATCCGGTTTCCGTAAGTCTGATGGAAAAATGATTTTTATTGAAGTGAAGAACGAAAAAGGCCGTTTAAGAGAAGACCAAAAACATTTTTTAAATACAGTAAAGCAATACCCAGTTATTGCTGGAGTAGCTAGATCAGCAGATGAAGCTATAAATTTGGTAAATGAGGTGGAGCAATGGTAGATAACATAAATCATCCAGAGCATTACAAAGGAAAAACAGAAGTAATCGAAATGATTGAACAGTTAACGGAAGGTATGGAAGGAAACAAAGCATACATGCTTGGAAATGTTGTTAAGTACATTTTTAGGCACGAAAAGAAGAATGGTATTGAGGATTTAAAGAAAGCTTCTTGGTATTTGAATCGGGTGATTAACAGTGAAAATTAAATTTGTTATTAACGAACGAAGAAAAGATGTAAAAAGCAATTTCGACACTGAGTTATCGGAGTATTGGCAAAAAACATTTTACGATTTGTTTAGATCTTGGTAACAGAAGAAAAGACTTTTAGGAGGAATGAGCATGCAAATGAAATCAGTAATGATATTTGACAAAAGCGACACGGACGAGCAGACAGCGACAAAATGGATGGACTGGATGCGTGACAATCATAGTGCTGTTGGGGATAAGGCAGTGCCCAACGCACAGGAGACGCAAGAATATCTTAGGAGGTATGCGTGATGCGGGAGATTAAATTTAGAGGTAAATCAATCGTAACAGGAGAATGGCTTTACGGAAGTTTAATCAATAATGCGTTTTTCCGGTCAAATGACAGAGCTCCAGTTCCTTATATCTTGGATACTGACAAGATGGTTTATGACAACTTTTCAGATATTGGGGAGCAACTAGATTATTTTGAAGTCATCCCAGAAAGCGTTGGACAATACACCGGTATCTCAGATAAATGCAACCAAGAAGTTTGTGGTGGTGATGTAATCGAATTAAAAGAACGCACCGTTAATGGATTTATTAATACTCATATATGCAAAGTTTTTCAATCAGATACTGGAGCATGGAGATTAGAAGGAAGACCAACTCATGATAAAAGCTATGGAACTAAAAGGATGCTTTACGATGTTAGGAATCGCATTGAAATAATTGGAAACATCTACGAAAATCCAGAGTTATTGGAGAGGATTGCATGAAACAAAAGATATTAGATGCCGGATTGGCTGTTTTATTGGTTGGTGCTGTTATTGCCATGATTTATATGGGTTACGCGGTTAAAAACGTACACACCGAGAACCAACAACTAAAGCAGATAAACGCTGAATTACAGCTTGAGTATTACAAGATGCAGATACAGAGGGATGAGGCTGTGGATGCGGTTTGGAGTAATAATCATAGGCAAATGAAAGAGAGTGCTGATTAGCATTAAATATCTAACTTCATAAATATTAGAGGGATTAATCAAATTTATTAGGAGGAATTTTGATGAAGGTTGTAATTAATAACTGTTTTGGTGGATTTCATTTATCTGCAAGAGCATTGGAGTATTACGGGAAATTAAAAGGGATTAATGAACTTTTTCATTATCTTAGAGATTATGAAGAGGAATGCTATAAAAAGGTATCTGCTAAAGAATTGGACGGAAGCATCATCTTGTTCACATTTTCCACAACGAAAGATTTTGGTGATGTTGTTCCAGTCGGTTCGGAAATGGAATTACTTGATCATTCATACTCCCCTAATTTCGATAATGACAGGCATAATCCACATTTGATACAGACGGTTGAAGAGTTAGGAGAACTAGCCAGTTCTAGAGTATCGGATTTGAATATTATCGAAATTCCTGATGATGTTGAATACGAGATAAAAGAATATGACGGTAATGAATGGGTTGCTGAAAAGCATAGAACGTGGAGGTAAGGAGTGAATCGTGATGGATGAACGGTTGGAAGAGATAAATAAACAAATAAAAGAAATATTCGACCTGAGAGATGAAGAAAATCGCTTGTGGTTCAACAGAATGGAAGAGTTTTGGAGTGATCATATAGTAGAACTAGCTGATCGAGCTGAACAGGCTTCAGATTTAAAAGAATATCAAAACACCAATTCAAAATTTCATGCCGATTTAAACGAATTCCTGCAGCAACGTCACAAGGAAATACCAATTAAAAAGAATTTGGGTAGGCATGTTGTGGATGTCGCAATGACCTATATTCAGCAGTTGGAAAACACAATTAATTCATATGACCACTCAAAGGATTTGAGCGCAGTAGTCGCGGGGGAAAACATGAATTTAAAAATAGAAAACCAACGCTACAAAGATGCCTTGGAAAAAATAACGAAAGAAAACAGCCTTTATTTCATGGATAAAATAGCACGGCAAGCATTGGAAGGAGAATCCACATGAAGAAATGTATCGACTGCAAGGTAAACGAAGTCCGAAATAATCGCAGTAATTTGTGTGATAAGTGCTTTGACAAAGCTTTAGAAATTAAAGTAGTTCAGGCTCCAGAGCAAAGCTGGTGGTAAGTCATGGATGCATTAGACATGTATCAAGAAATTGAAACATTGCAATCAGCAGAAAAGCTTACAACTAAGCAAAAGCAAAGGATGAAAGAGCTGCAGGCGCATTTAAATCATAAGCATATAGGCAAAGAGAAACTTAACCGAATATTAGCAAAAGGTCAGGATATGAAACAATCAGAAGTTATAGCTTTGTTAGAATCCGGAGTGAGGAAAGATCATATTTACAAAGCGCTTGGGATGAAAAAACACGTATTTGACGAATATTTGAGAAACATTGGCGTGCGATTAAGGGCGAGGAGGGGAAGTTCTTGAAAAAGGTTTACATCAAAGAAACCACCAAGATAAACCATGATGGAGACAGGATACAGGTTGTTAAAACGTATCACAGCAAGGTAAGGGATTATGATTATGTGATTTTTAGATAGAAAGGTGTGAAAACATGGGATTAAAATATGCGAATGAAGAAGACAAAAACAATGGATGGACATTATCTTTTGATTTTTTGAAGAAAATACAAAAAAGGGCTGAAGAAATTGAAGAAACGCCATCTTTAGAACAGATTGAGAGCGTGTTGCTGGCATATGAAAATAGCAAAGAAAGAGAAGGAGGGTTGAAGGTCAAAAAGATACATCCAGATGCAGTAATACCAAAATACGCACAACAAGGCGATAGTGGATTTGATTTAGTAGCTGTTGAAGATGTAATTATCGAACCGGGAGAAACGAAACTAATCAAAACAGGATTGGCGTTTGATATTCCAAAAGGATATGAAATACAAGTAAGACCACGATCGGGAATAACACTAAAAACTAAGTTAAGGGTACAACTTGGCACGATTGATTCCAATTATCGTGGTGAGGTTGGTGTGATTGTGGATAATATCGAAGTAAAGCACAAGGACAACTGGACAACAATGCACCCTACTGACGTTAAAGGGGAATTATCTGATACTTGGGAGTTTGCGGGGGAAAACGAATTACCGTATGGCTCTTATGTTATCCGTAAAGGCTACCGAATAGCACAAGGGGTACTTGCTCCAGTAGCCATAACAGAATTTGAAGAAGTGGACAAGTTGTCTGAATCAGATCGTGGCAGTAATGGATATGGGTCAACTGGGGTTAAACATACAGAGGAGGTATAGCATGAGCGAATTACTAACTACTGGACAGATGATTGACAGGTTGAAGGTTGGGGAGATTGCTGTTGGTGATGTATCTGAATTAGGAAAAGTAATACAAGTGATTAAGCGTGAATCAGGCGGTATAAAACTACTTGAAGACGGATTTGGTGAAAGAACATTGATGTTAGATGGTGGAGTAGTTGATTCAGTTAAATGGCGAATTCAACCAAACTATGTATCGTTTGAAGAAGCAATGAAAGCGTTGGAGCAAGGAAAAAGAATAAGGTGGATTTCAATAGATGGTGCTGATTCAATAAGGTTTCATCCAGGAGAATATGACGATGAAGATGCAATTGACGATCTGACTTTAAAAGATTTGATTGAAGGTAGTTGGGAAATAAAGGAGTGATTACATGAGCGATATCGAAGTACAGAAACGAAAATCAGAGCTTATCAGAGGACTTCGGCATTTAGGAATCTTTCACACTAGCGACGGTAGAAAGCTAGAGGATTGCTCTTTATACACGCTGGAATGGACAAATATATCTGTTAGATGTGAGCTTGCGAATGCGGGCTATTAGCAGGGTTAGACATACCGATAAATACAAGTGTCTGGTGCTGTGTATAGACAAGGAAAAATCCGGATTCGAATGTGTAAAGCCAATTAAGCCAGTGAGAGCGATTGAAAAGATTTATAACAAGCGAGGTCAATACATCAGAACGATTGAAGAAATTTACTATGAGGCTGTTTATGTAAAAGACACGATTAAATAACAGAGGTGATTCAGTGGCAGATAACTATTATACAGTCAAGAAGATAATGGATATTATAAAGTATTATCACATCAACATGAATAATATAAATACACTGGCTACAGAAGAAATGAAAAGTATCGGAGTGTCACAGTATGGCATTGAATCATCACTTCCGAAAGGGAATGGTTTCTCCAGTGTGGTGGAGAATGAAGCGATGAGACAGATTGAAAATACAAAATTCTTCGCAGACATGATAACGGATATGAAATACTTGCAAGACAGATGGCATAGAATCACTGATGAGAAAGAGGCATCGATATTAAAGTTAAGATTGGATGGGTACAGGATTACTGATATAGCTGAAATTATGGGAATGGAACGGACGGGAGTTTACAGAACACTTGAACGGATTGCATGCAGGATTAAAAGTTATCCACAGGGTAGTGCAACAGATTCAACAAATTATGTGCAGGAAAATAAATAGTTTATAATTGGAGTAACGAAGAAGGCATCTCTTGATTGAGGTGTCTTTTTATTGCGGAGTGGTATGTATGCCTGAATACAAAACATACGAACAAAAGAAAAGGTTCTATCGAAGTAAGCCTTGGCTAACATTAAGACAAGCAGCACTTGAGCGAGACAATCACGAGTGTGTCCATTGCAAGAAGGAAGGCAAGGTAACAGTAGATAGCATCAAGACACCAGGAGAACGTAAAGAGGTTAAGTTAAACGTGGATCATATCTATCCAATAGAACATTATCCTAAGCTGGCTTTAACACTGGATAATCTACAGACCTTGTGTGTGTATCATCATAATGTTAAAGAGGGAAGGATATTTAAACCTAAAAAGAATAAGTGGGCAGGAGACGAATGGTGGTGATTGGATGATTGAAGAGAAGATTAAACAATTAAAAATAAAACCAATTGATGATGATATTTATCATAAGCATTTAAAGCCAATGCAATTACGTGGTATAGATATATCTCAATGGAAATATTATAAAATAACTAATTACGGACCGATGTTCTTCACAGATGAATATCTATCCATAACACCGATTGAAGAATTAATGAAATCAGACTCAAAGTTAGTTGGCAATAAAACCATTGCAGAACGAATTGATTCTATTATGTTCAGGATACAATTAGTGTTGTGGAAATGGAAACATAAAATAATCGGAAACAAATAATCCCCCCACCAATAACTTTGGCAAATCCTTTAGCCAAGGGGAGCGGGCAGGGGACTCGACTTCCGAGATTTACTGGAAAAATAATACACGTAAGGGGGGTGAGTACATGGCGGTAAGTATTCCTAAACTAAAAAAGCAGCTGATGGAAAGAATAGATGTGGACGATTTGATGCAAGTTGAAAAAGTCGAGAGATATATACAACATGTAGAATCGTACAGACGCATGGATGCAACAATCAAAAAAGAAGGGGAATCTGTTACGACAGTAAACGCCTCACAAACGTTCGTGAAGGCTCACCCTCTGCTGACGGAACGCAACAAAGCAAATGCTGCTTTACTAAGTATAGAAAAGTCATTTGGTTTTACACCGGAAATCGAAGAAGAACCCACGCGCTCTGCTGACGATTTGATATGATTACGAACAAGCATGTGGAAGAATATATCAGCCTTTATATGGACGGTAAGATTAAGTTGAATAAAGAGCGCATTCTCTTAATCGAACATTTACAAGAACACGTCCTTAGCAGGGATGATTTGTATTTTGACGAAACAAAAATTGAAAACTTCATAGCCTTTACTGAAAAATGGTATTTTCCTTTACAACCATTCCAGAAATTCATAGCAGCGTTTGTCTTTTTATTTTATAAAGACGGCGCTGTTTTTTATGAGCAATTTTTAATTATGATGGCGAGAGGCGGAGGGAAAAACGGACTTATTTCAGCGTTGGCGCATTTTTTCATTAGTCCACTGCATGGGATTGATAAATATAATATATCGATCGTAGCGAATAGTGAACTACAGGCGAAAACATCATTCCGAGAAATATATGATGTTATTGAGGGTGAAAAGGTTTTAGAAAATATGTTTTATCGTACAAAGGTTGAAATACTTGGCAATGATACGAAAAGCATTGTCCAGTACCATACATCCAACGCGAATACAAAAGATGGTCTAAGAGACGGTTGCATAATATACGATGAAATTCATCAGTACGAAAATTACGATACAGTGAATGTGTTTTCTAGTGGGTTGGGTAAAGTAGACAACGGCAGAGAGTTTTTTATTGGCACGGATGGGTTTGTTCGCGAGGGTTTTTTGGACAAGACAAAAGAACGCGCTATGAACATCTTAGAAGGTAAAGAATTAGACGACCCGATGTTTCCGTTCATCTGCAAGATTGATGACCCGAAAGAAGTAGATGATTTCACAATGTGGCAGAAGGCTAATCCGATGTTTTGTGAACCGATGAGTACTTATGGTAAGGGGTTATTCAGGAAAGTTAAAACACAGTTCAAACAGCTTGTAAACAATCCCAGCAATCGCATGGAATTCATGACAAAAAGAATGAACTTGCCAGAAGTTGACCCAACGCAAACGGTAGCTTCATGGGAAGATATAATGGCGACTAACAGACCGATGCCGGAATTAGAACATAAAGTATGCGTAGGTGGATTAGACTTTGCTAGCATCAAAGACTTTGCTGCAGTAGGATTATTGTTCAAAGACGGTGATGATTATATATGGAAAACTCATTCATTTGTCCGACAAGGGTTTTTAGATAACGTTAAATTGAAAGCACCTATTTACGATTGGGAGCATGATGGTTTATTAACCATTGTGGATGAGCCTGTTATTGATATCAAGCACATTGTTAACTGGTTTTGTGATATGCGGGAAAAATACGGGGTACATCGTATAGTGGCAGACACATTCCGTTTGGACTTAGTCAAAACAGCCCTGGAAGCAGAAGGGTTTGAATTAATATATATACGAAACCCGAAGGCAATACATGCACAATTGGCTCCGCGGGTAGAAACTCTATTCGCTAAACACAATATCATTTTCGGGGATAACCCTATGATGCGGTGGGCGACCAATAATGTGTATGTGAAGATTAAGAAAGACAGTAATAAGGAGTACCTTAAAAAAGACGAAATAAGAAGAAAGACAGACCCATTTCAAGCATTCATACACGCGTTGTGGCAAGCGGATAATATCTTTGAAGAGGAAGAAAAATTCATCTTAGATACTATTGAATTTTAAGGAGGTGAGACATTGGGGTTATTTGATTTACTCAGGAAAAATAAAGAACTGGAACAGATGTATGACTTGGATTTAATCGATTCCACCTCCGAACGTATACAGCAAAAAAAGTTAGCTGTACAAACGTGTGTGGATTTTATCGGAAGAACTATCAGTCAGTCAGAGTTTAGGATTCGAAAAGATAAGAAAACTGTTAAAGATGAAATGTATTATAAATTAAACGTTAGACCGAATCAGAATCAATCCGCGGCTATATTTTGGCAGACTGTTATCCACAAAATGATACATGATAAGGAATGCTTAATCATTAAATCGGATACAGACGATTTATTAATTGCTGATGATTACAATCACATTGAATACGGGCTTGTAGAAGACATATTTAAAGATGTAACGATAAATAACTTCACTTTTCAAAGGACGTTTCCTATGAGTGAGGTTATTTTTATTGAGTACAGCAATGTGAATTTATCAAGATTAATAGATAGTCTTTATGATGATTACGGTGAGTTGATTGGTAGGTTGTTAGAATTTCAGAAACACAAAAACCAGATACGAGCAACTGTAGATGTAAGCACTACAGTGAGAAAAGATGAGGACGGGCAAAACCCTTTACAAAAATTCATAGACAAGCTTTATGGGTCAATCAAGACAAAAGCTTTTGCTATTGTCCCACAACAACAAGGTTTTAAGTATGAGGAGCATTCAAAGGGCGCTGTTGGTTCTGGTCAATCTGTGGAGGATGTCACAAAAGCCACGAACGACTTTATGAATCAAGTGGCAAAAGCATTGGGAATCCCTCCCTCTCTCATTCACGGGGAGATGGCTGATGTGGAGAAACAGACAAGAAATTTCATGTTTTTTTGTATAGACCCGATTATCGAAAAGATTAGCGATGAATTAAATAATAAATTCATTGAGAAAAAGGATTATTTAAACGGTGAGAATCTGGAAGTAGTCAGACCAAGCTATCGTGACATATTCGATCTAGCTACCGCCATTGACAAGATAATCGCTACTGGTGTCATGAATGGCGATGAAATGCGGGATAAATTTAAATTACCAGAAACCGGTGAGGAAATTCATTCCAGGTATGTGATGACAAAGAACTACTCCGAGGTTGTGGAAAGTAATGAAGAATCACAGGAAAGGTAGGTGGTCACTATCTCCTAGCTACAGGTAGTAGCCTTTGTATATTTAAAAGGGGGTGAGAATAAGTGAACAAACCGGATATGAATAAATTAATTAATCTTAAAAGAGATATTCGTTTTGAAGCAAAATCTGATAACGAATATAAGTTATCTGTCTACGGTTTTATTGGAGGTTGGCAGAACAATGCTGAAAGAGTATTAGAACAGATACAACAAACATCAGCAGAAAAAATTCATGTTCACATCAATTCGGGTGGCGGGTCTGCGTTCGAGGGTGTGGCTATCTGTAATATCTTAAAACAGCATGATGCAGAAATTGTTGTGCATATTGATGGTTGGGCAGCAAGCGCTGCATCTGTTATTGCGATGGCAGGCGATAAAGTCATTATGCCAAGCAATACCATGATGATGGTACACCAAGCCAGCACGATTGAATATGGTAATGCTGATATGTTTGAAAAAACGGCTAAAGACTTGCGTAAGGTTGATACAGCGTTACGTACCTCATATAAAAAGCGTTTCGTTGGTTCTGATGATGAATTGGTTACATTGCTTAAAGATGAAACCTGGTTGACTGCAGATGAAGCTGTTGCATTAGGATTAGCCGATGAGGTAGCAGAAGAAATTGAAATTGATGATACACAAGAGGAAGAAGAAAAAGTTGAGAATTTTAAAGATGATTTAGTAGCTAAATACGCTGCACAACAAAATAACAAACCACCAGAACCAGAGCCTACTCAAAAAAATATGAGTAAGCTCTTTTTAAATTTATAAAATAAGGAGGTCATTTTCTAATGACAATTAAGTTTAATAATTTCGAAGAAAAGAAACAGTTATTTGCAGATTCCACAAAAAACGGAACAGATGAAGAGCAAGCGGTTGCGTTAAACAATATGCTTGAAGCACTTGGAAACGATGTGCGCGGGCAGATTTTAAATGAAGTAAACATGCAGAACGCTGATGCAATGGTTATGTCGCAGCGTGGGCAGAACGTATTGACGTCCGAAGAATCGAAGTTTTTCAACGCTGTAATTGAAGAAGGCGGATTTAAAGACACAGATACGCTGCCAAAAACTACACAGGAACGAATCTTTGAGGACATCACAAATAATCATCCTCTTTTATCAGCTATCGGTATCCAAAACTTAGGTGCAGTAACAGAGTTTATTTATTCCAATGATCCAACAGGACAGGCTGTATGGGGGCCATTATTCGGTGATATCAAAGGACAATTAAATGCAACCTTCCGTAAAGAGAAAATTGAACAGCTTAAATTAACTGCTTTTGTACCAATTGCAAAAGACATGCTTAAATTGGGCCCTGCATGGGTTGAGCGTTATGTACGCACAATTATCGCGGAAGCAATGACTGTCGGTTTAGAACGTGGATATGTTGAAGGAGGAGGTCCGTCTCAAAATGAACCTATTGGTTTACTTAAAGAGGTTGGCACTAACGGAGCTGTTACGGATAAGGAATCTGCGGGTACTCTTACTTTTAAACCAGGGCGCACCACCATAAACGAGCTTAAAGGCGTTGTTAAAAAATTAGCTGAACGATTGAAATCAGATGGTACTGTAGCTGAACGTCCACGTAACGTAGCTGGTAAAATCGTTATGGTGACTAATCCGTTTGATACGTTTGATATTCAAGCAAATGCAACGGTGCAGACTGCAAGTGGTGTCTACACTACTAATCTTCCTTTTAATCCGATTATGACGGAATCTGTATTTATTCCAAAAGGCAAAGCGCTATTTTTTGTTAAAGATGAGTACGTTGCAGCTATCGGCGGCGGTGTGGAAGTTAAACGATATACTGAAACGCTTGCTTTAGAAGATGCTGACCTGTTTATTGCAAAACAGTTTGCTACAGGTAAGCCTAAAGATAACAACGCTGCACAATTGTATGATCTGAATGTAGACATTTCTAATGGTGATGGTGAGCCGGGGGAGTAACGACCCCCGAGATTGACAATGTCACGCCAACGACTGACGGGGCAGTCATTAATTTAACTTAAGTAAAGGAGGGTTATAATGCCTTTTAAAATTTACAAAGGTGATGAAGTGGTAACAGAGGGCGAGAGTCCTCTTGAAATCACAGGAATTGAACCAAACACAGATGTTGCTGCAGGAGATTATCAAGCAGTAAGAGTAGAGGATGACAGGGAATCTGAAAGAGTGGATATACCTGCATTTAAAACTCTGCCAATTGCGGTTACTGGCGTTACTGTTAATCCAACAAGTTTATCATTGGATACAGGAGCGACAGACAATATAACGGCAACAGTTACTCCGGCAAATGCAACAAATAAAAGCGTTACTTGGCAATCAGACAATACAGATGTAGCTACAGTTAATGGCTCTGGTGTTGTAACTGCTGTAAGTGCAGGT
The DNA here is from genome assembly GCF_038004405.1 of Oceanobacillus sp. FSL W8-0428. Taxonomy (NCBI): domain Bacteria; kingdom Bacillati; phylum Bacillota; class Bacilli; order Caryophanales; family Bacillaceae; genus Oceanobacillus; species Oceanobacillus sp. FSL W8-0428. Next base: position 21,162 of record NZ_JBBORB010000002.1, on the reverse strand, counting down.
AGTGCCACAATTACGGTTACGACAGCTGATGGTGCTAAAACAGCGACTTGCGAGGTAACAGTAACGGATCCAGTAATTAATGTAACTGGTGTAGCTTTATCACCTAAAACATCTAATGGCGAAGCAGGCACAGAAGGAACAAGGCAATTGACAGCCACAGTAGAGCCGACTAATGCGACAAATAAGAGCGTATCTTATGCTATCACTCCGTCTGCAACGGGATTATCAGTTAATAACAGTGGTTTAATAAGTTGGTCAGCTGATACACCGGCAGGCGAATATACAACCACCGTAACCACAGATGATGGTGATTACACAGACAGCCATGCATTGACACTCACTGAACCTGAACCGGAACCAGAGCCCGATCCAGAGCCGGATCCAGAGTCGGATCCAGAGCCGGATCCAGAGCCGGATCCAGGAGACGGTGAATAAACATGATATCAGAGGAATTTCTGAAACGTTTTAAAGACAGAATGATTATATCCCACAATTCAGAGGACACAAGATTAAAAGACTTGTTGTCCTCTTCTTATGTTTATGTATCCAGCAGGTGCGGTGAGTTTTCATTAGATGGTGACACAGACCTTGATAAACGAGGTCAAGAACTCGTCTTGGAACGCTCACGCTATGCTTTCAATGACGCTGTGGAATACTTCGAAAACAATTTTCTAAGTGATATCACAGCACTTGGGATTGACATGGCTTATCCATTGGAGAGTGATACTGATGCGTGAGTTTAAGTATAAGCCTCCAAGAGTCCACAGCGGTCAATTACGTACGCCTATCACGTTTTATGAGTATACCCCTAATGATGGCCCCGAACCCGGGGAAAAGCAAAAGAGCGTGCTATATGAATGCATGTGCAAGGTGGAGAGAGTGTGGCTGAAAGATTTAGAACTTGCTAAGTCTAACGGTACGTTATCGGATTTAACTATCACTATACGAGACCCGCAGGCTGATTATAGACCTAGCAACCAGAATTATTTAGAAATTGATGATGTGGATTATAAAGGATTAGCGTATAACATTGTTACGGCGCAACCTAACCTGCAGGACAGGCGTTTTATTGATATTGTCGCAAAGGTGGCTACACAATGAGCGTCAAAGTAAGAGGGGAAGCACAGCTAATAGCCGAATTGGAAAAACGCCTTGGTAAGTCTGCTATGAATCGTATTAGTGATGATGCATTAAAAAAAGGCGCTAATGTTTTCGTGAAAGAACTACAACGCCAATTCTCCAGTTGGAAAGACACGGGAGCTAGTTATGATGAGATTACTGTATCAGACATTATTGTAGTTAATGGAGTACGCACAATCAAAATACACTGGCGTGGTCCAGATAACCGTTATCGCATTATCCATCTCAATGAGTGGGGCACGGTTAAAAATCCTAATCCAGCTGGTAAGGGCGCCGTTGCAAGAGCTATGCGCAATGCTCAAAACGAATATAGACGTGTCATAAAAGAAGCGGTTAGGAGGGGTATTTGATGCTCGATTATATGTATTCTCTTTTGATGGCTGATTCTGTTATCGACGAATATGTAGGAAATCGTATTAAATTTTATGAATACCCGCCCACTGGTGATTTTAGCGGCACTTACGTTGTATTTGATCCGATTGATACAAATCAGATTGGAGATTATGCAGACGGTATTTATTTAACTGAGGACAGCCTTGTGCAAGTGGATATCTGGTCAGACAACCGAAAAACAAGGGATTTGGTCGCTAAACGTATCCGGAAGATATTAGTTGATGACAACGGTTTTTCAGAAACCACCGGTCCCGATGAATGGGATAAGGATACCGGAATATTCCGGATTGCGAGACGATACGGAGAAAAAGTTTATAGAGAAGATTACGACAGACTTTGAGCTGTCTTTTTTATTATTAAAAATTAGGAGTGATTAATTTGGTAAAACAAGCAAAAACGCCTATGGCATTTATTAACGTCAAAGATTTGGGCTTTGCAGTTCAGAAAACGGACGAGAGTGGAATATTTGAATATGATGAGCCGTTACAAACAAAAGGTCTTCGCACCATAGGTATTGAATCAGGTGGAGAGCTAGTATCTGCATATGCAGACGGTATTATTATTGAATCGGCTAAGTCTGACGGTGAAAGCACAGTCAATTTGGGAATGCATTCTTTTCCAGAAGAAGTCAGAGAAGAAATTTTCAATGAAAAACCGGATGAAAATGGGGTTTACTCTGAAAAGGCAGGTAAGCAGAATCCTTATGTTGCAATGTGGTTTAAGCATGAACGAAAAGACGGGTCATATAAACTAATCGGATTAACTAAGGTAATGTTTAATGATCCAAGCATGGAAGGTTCTACAAAAGAAGCAAGTATCGAATTTGGAGAAGAAACAGCAGAAGGAACTTCTTTGCATAGACAAGCGGATGAAGTCAGAAAAGTTACAGCTGATTCTAAACATGAAGATTTCAGTGAAGATAAGTTCTTCCAAGCATTGTTAGGAAAATCCTTAAATGGAGATGATGGCAACGACGGTGGCTCGGGGGAGTAATCAGCCCCGAGGTTGAAGCAGTCAACCCTACAACAAGCGGGGCTGAAATAAATTTAAAATAATCAAAGAGCAGGATTAATTTCTTGCTCTTCTTATACATTAGGAGGAAAAAAATGGCTAAACAAATAACATTAATGATTGACGGAGAAAAGAAAAAGTTTTTTCAACCACAACATGTTGATGGAGACGCAGCTTTAGATGCCTTAGACTTGGGTAAAGAAATGGAGAAAAAAGGAGACGATATAGAGCGTTCGGATTTTGAACGTGTGGCTGACTTCATATCAGAAAAATTATATAACAATAAATTTTCAAGAGATGAATTGATTAAAGGCACACATGCAGCTTTGTTATTCGAAACTCTTATGGATCAATTGCGGTCAGTGATGACTTCAAATAGTGAATCGGGGGAGTCATCCAAGGAGAAGAAAGATTAACTGATGAAGACTTCTCCTTTACTAAGCAGAAAGAGTATTTTGACCTGTTGGTTAAAGATTTATTAGAAAGCGGATGGAAAATGAATGAAATCATGGAATCTCCCATTTTTTATCTCATAGAAGTTACAACGAAGAAAAGAGAATTAACGGAAAGTCAACAAGAAGCATTGATAAATTCTTTATAGTCCTTATCCAAGTGATAAGGGCTTTTTTAATTCCCTAAGAAGGGAGGTTATATATATTGGCGGAGCTTTTAAAAGGATTAAGTATAGACTTAGATCTGAATACAATAAAGTTGGACAGAGGATTAAAAGGCGTTAAAGATAGTATAAAAACTGTCAATAGCGAGATGAAAAGAAATATGTCTGCTTTTGACCGTGGTGATAAATCGGTCGAGAAGTATGAAACAAGACTGGCTGGACTAAACAAAAAATTAGAAGTACAAAAAACCGTTGTGAAGGAAGCTAAGTCTGAATATGAAAAGATGGTTGCTGAGTACGGTGCAGGGTCAAAACAGGCTGAAAAAGCAGCGAGAGAATACAATAATCAAGCTGCAGCTCTAAATAACCTTGAAAGATATGTCCAACGTACAAAAAATGAGCTCACGAATCTTAAAAAAGAACAAGCTATTGCAAATAGTGGATGGACAAAGGTTGGTAAAGGATTAACGGATTTTGGAAGCAAATTAAAAGGTATCGGTACTCAAATGTCGGATATCGGTGGGCAATTAACCAAAAAAATCACCATGCCAGCTTTGGGTGCTGTGTCCGCGTTAACCGGTATAGCACTTGTTAAAGGGTTTGACCGACTCATTGGGATAGACACAGCTCAAGCCAAGTTGAAAGGTCTTGGTCATGATGCTGAAGGTGTAGAAAAAATCATGGAGTCTGCCCTTGATGCGGTTCGCGGAACATCTTTTGGTATGGGTGAAGCTGCAACCACAGCTGCCAATGCTGTTGCTGCAGGAGTAGAACCGGGGAAAGAATTGACAAAGTACTTATCAACCACTGGTGATGCTGCTGCAATAGCTGGTTCAAGCATGAGTGAAATGGGAGCGGTCTTAAATAAAGTAAAGACCTCAAATAAAGCCTATAATGGTGAGTTACAGCAATTATCTGATAGAGGATTGCCAGTTTATCAATGGCTAGCGAAAGAGGCTGGCGTTGCAGCAGAAGAAGTAACTAACTTAGCTTCAGATGGTAAAATATCGTCCGAAATGTTAATGTCAGCCATCGAAAATAACATTGGTGGAGCAGCACAAAAAATCGGTGAAGAATCCTTTACTGCAGGTCTAGCAAATATGTGGGCAGCTGTTGGTCGTTTGGGAGCTTCCTTTTTAGATGCCGGCGGTAAAGGTGGAGGATTTTTCTCTCAACTAAAGCCTTTAATTGTTGATTTTACTGGTCGAATAGATACCATGGGAGACTTTGCAGAAAAAGCCGGAGTAAAATTTGGTAAATTTTTCACCGCTGTTATAGATAAAGCGAAAGCATTAAAAGAAACGTATGATGGTTTGTCTCCATTTATGCAGGATTTGATTAAAAAGTTTGCAATATTTGGAAGTGTAGCAGCTGTCGGGATTGGACCAGTACTTTTGGTTTTAGGTAAACTAGTTATATTTGTCGGCAGTGTTTCCTCTGCGTTTGGCGGACTATCTGTCGCAATTGGTAAAGTCGTTGCGCCATTTGGTGGTCTGTTTAAATGGATTGGTGGACTGATAAAAAGGTTTAGTAAATTCATTTTGAATATCGGCTTCTTATCCAGAGCAATTGGAGTATTGACCGGCCCTATCGGATGGATTATATCTGGAATAATTGCTTTAGGTGCTGCATTTGTTACAGCTTATAAAAAGTCAGAGAAGTTCCGAAACCTTATCCAAAGTATAGGAACTTTTTTTAAAGATTTAGGAATCACTATTTATGAATTCTTAAAGCCTGCAATTGATAAAGTGGTTGAAGTCTTCACGGGCATATACGACAGTACAAAGGATATTTTACAGAACAAGGTAATTCCATTTATTAATAATACTTTCGAATCTGTCTCTGAAATTGTTGGTAATGCACTATCAAAAGTAACCGAAGTAATCAGTAATGTATGGGGGAATCTAACAGAGTTTGTTGCTCCATATATAAAATCCTTTACTGATTTTATTAAAAACGCTTGGTCTAGTTTAACGTCTTGGTTCGGTTCAAGTTCTGGAAAAATGATAAATAAAACAGTTGGCATCTTTGGGAAAATTAAAGATGGCATATCAGAGGGGATTTCGACTGCCGTTGGTTTTGTTAAAAAAATATGGGGTGGATTAATTAATTGGTGGAATAAAAACGGAGATAGCATCTTAACAAAAGCTAAGTCTATTTTTGATGCTGTTAAATCCAATGTATCTGCAGCAATATCCGCAGTTGTATCCTATGTAATGGATGTATGGGGCAGGCTCACCGATTTTTGGAACGAGCATGGTGATATGATACAGCAGGCTGCTAAAAATGTGTGGGGTTTTATTAAGACTGTTGTGCTTGGTACTGCCACAGTCGTCTGGAATGGAATAAAGAAATTTTCATCAGGTATATACACATCCATCAAATGGGCACTTGATAAAATATCCATCGGCTGGAATGTTGTTTGGCCAAAAATATCTAAGGTTGCACTTGGTGCTATAAACGGTTTGAGTGCAGGAGTGAAGATAGTCTTTCCGTATATCCAAAAAATTATTAAAACTACTATGTCCGTAATAGAAAAAATCATGACTGTTGTCTGGCCAGTAGTTAAATTTATCGTTATCGAAACATGGAATGCTATAAAAGGCACTATAGACGGCGCTCTAAAAGTCATAACAGGTATTATTCAATTTTTCAGCGCTCTATTCACGGGGAACTGGACTGAGATGTGGGATGCAGTCAAAAAGATTTTATCAGGAGCGGTTCAATTTGTTTGGAACTTTATCCAGGTATCATTTTTTGGTCGAATTATCAAAGGCGGCATGTTGTTCATCAAAGGCTTTGCTGGTCTCTTTAAATCAATGTGGACAGGTATAAGTAATCTGTTTTCCACAGTGATTACTTGGATTGTTGGTTTTGTTCGAAGTAGTTTCACTACCATGAGCAATACTATAAGTACAATAACGCAAACCATTTGGAGAATAATCTCTACTATATGGAACGGAATATGGTCGTTCTTCAATAGAATAATATCGACTATTGTTACCTTTGTGAAAAATAGTTTCACAGGACTGTGGAATATAATCAAAACCATTTTCAACGGCATCAAAGATTTTATAACATCCCTTTGGAATAATGTATTTGGATTTTTTAAAGAGATAATTGGAAACATTGTTAATTTTGTTCGTAATAGATTCACCGGGATGAAAGAAAGTACTTCCAATATTTTTACTACAATTCGTGATACAGCTCAAAGGCTCTGGAATGCAGTAAAAGATAAAATTTGGAATCCGGTTAAAAATATTGTCTCAAATGTAAAAGAGAGATTCACAAGTTTGAAAGATGGAATCTCTGAAACTTTTAAAAACATCCGGGACAACGTATCTGGATGGATTAAGGAAATGGTTCAAAACGTCAAGGATATGCCAGGGAAAATGGCTGATGGAATAAGCAAAACGATTGGGAAAATAAAAACTGCCTTTGCCAATATTGGTAATGGGATGCTTTCTACCTTGGGTAAGGGTGTTAATGGTGTCATTAACGGAATTAATTGGGTGCTCGGAAAACTAGGCTTAGAAAATATGGAACTAGATCCATGGGATGTCCCAACTATAACTGTTGGTGGAGGTAACGCATTTGGAGGAGCAATTGCAGCACACGCGCAAGGTACTGACGGACACCCTGGAGGAAAAGCTTTAGTATCAGATGGTGTTGGGAAAAACGCCGGACAAGAATTAATAAGGTTGCCAAACGGAAAGGAATTTTTATCACCAATTAAGCCAACAATTATGGATTTACCAAAAGGTACACAGGTTCTATCTGCATTGGATACTAAAGAATACCTTAAAATCCCAGCATATAGTATGGGAACAGGTATCAAAAATGCTGCAGGAAACACGTGGAACAACGTAAAAAACGGAGCTAAATGGACATGGGATAAAACTAAACAAGGCGTAAACAAAGCTAAAGATGTAGCATTCGATGTTTGGGATTATGTTCAAAACCCATCTAAATTGCTTAATAAAGCATTAAATGTTTTAGGTGTTTTTCCAGAGAAATTCATTGGAGCATTTAAAGAGGTACCAGTAAAGGGATTCAAGAAAATCAAAGATGGCGGAATTGAATTTCTTAAGAAAAAGATTGATAACATGTTTAGCTCCGGTACTGGTGTCAGTATGGGAATGGGCATCACCAATGTTGGCGGATGGACTTTACCAATCAGGAGAGCTGCAGCACAGATGGGTGAGAAAGTTACAAACGCCGAAGTACAAGGGATTCTTGCTCAAATTCAGCGTGAATCAGGTGGTAATCAGAGAATTGTACAATCTTCTGCAGTATGGGATGTCAATATGGCTAATAATAACCCAGCAAAAGGTTTATTACAGTATATCCCTCAAACTTTTAACGCTTATAAAGTAAAAGGGTTTGGAAACATCTTTGACGGTTATCACCAGCTGTTAGCCTTCTTCAATAACCGTACATGGAGAAGAGATTTACCATACGGTAAGCGTGGCTGGGGACCAAGAGGTGGGCGTAAGTATAAGCAAGGTACAAACTATGTGCCAGAAGATGGTCCAGCATATCTTCACAAAGGCGAGGCTGTTATACCAGCCGCATATAATCGTCCTGCTGGACGTACTGAGGCTATGAAACTTTTAGCTTTGGCTGGAAAACAAATTGCTAAGAGCAACAGTCCATATCAGCAGAATAATGTTTCCAGAATCGATAACCGGCAATATGATTATGATAGATCAGAAGAAATATCATTGCTTAGACGGCAAGTAGAACTCTTAACTGAACTTGTATTATCCAGCCGTAATATTGAAGCTAAGCCTGTTTTGACTGAGGGGGACATTAAACGTTCTTATGACAAGAGAGATTCAAGGGAATCTGCTAAACATGGCATTTTTACAGGTAGACCAGGGGGTGCATACTGATGCAGGATTTTTTTAAAATATACGATTTAAACTTTAACCCGATCCCCCTACCTGTGGATGATTTAGGGTATGGGTTACGAGGTTTAGATTTAGAAGTTTCCTCTATTGGTCAAGAAATAACCGAACAAAGCATACCTAGACGTCCTGGTAAGATTACCACAGGTGTACGGGATGATGACAGGGACATGAGTATCAAAGGAAGAATAAAGGCTATGAACGCAACAGACTACAGGTTGAAACGTGACCGAGTCTTTGCGTTTTTTAAATCTTTGGGTGCTTTTTATATTACCGAAACACAACAAGGTAACAAGCTCATGAAAGTAAGAGTAGTAGATAAATATACGCCTGAAAGACCAGACAATATGCAGACTTACGCATTTTTAGATATACCACTAAAAATTGACGGCCACCCATATTGGATGAGTCGTTTTAAAACGATGGATTTACACAATCATAAAGGCATACCCTCAAACGGTAATTGGTCTTTCGGTATGGGTGTTGATGTAACTCCTGAGAACTTAATTTATCAATACCAAAATGTTAATGAATTTAATATTTACAATGCAGGAAGACCTTTAAAAGTCATACAAGAAAAAGATAATTGCGAGATCAGAATTGAAATTAACCAGAGTGTTACAAGCTTTATGTTGTATGACACAACTGGAGATAAATGGGAGTATAATCCAACCAAAAAAAATGACTGGGCATTGAAGTCTGGAGACATCATTATTTTTAACGGTCATGATGTGAGATTAAACAAAACTACTATCATGGAACGAACCAATCGTTATTACCTGGTGATAAACGAAGGGGTTAATAAATTTAAAATAGATGGGTTAATAGATTATAAAATAACCTTCGATTTTAGATTCAAGTATGACTAAAAGGAGTGAGAAAATGCCACGGAAAGAAATAAAAGGACCTATCAATGATGAGACTTTAAATAATATGAATAATAATTTCATCGAGCTTTTTAAAAATCTGAGTAATATCGTTAATATCATATCGGACGAATTGTATCAACAACTTATTGATAGCATGAGATTTAAATGGAGAGGTCCTGTGGATTTTTATGAAGACCTTCCGAGCCAAGCATCAGAAGGAGAAACGAGGCAGGTTTTATATGAGGATAATGATAAAAACCCGTCTGGAAAAGTGTATCGGTACACGAATGGAGAGTGGAGATTAGTCCAGCAAATAGATGCAGGTCCTCTTAACCAACTCGATACAAGAGTAGCGAATGTTAGTAAAAATACACCTGCAGTTATTTCTTTTATGCACGATGACGGTTTCCAGGAAGACGATTTAACCTATAGGATTTTCAAAGAATACGGATTAACGTGTGGTTTTGCTATTATCACCGACCGGATACTGCATGCTAACAAAAATCCAATTGAAAAATACAGACAATATCAACGAGAAGGCTTCTCTATTTTGTCTCACAGCGCAAACCATCAAGCTATGTCGAATGAAGATATGTCTATCAATCAGGCGGATTATGAAATTAATCATAGTTTTAAGGATTTAAGTGTGCTGGGGTTTGATGTAGATGGATTTGTTACACCAATGAGTACGTTGAATGATAAATATATTGATTTGTTAAAAGATAATTACAGCTATGCTTATACACGCTTTACTGGAAACTTACCAGCAGACAACAGAGGACATGCTTTTAAGGATGCTGACGTGATGCGATTAGGAAGAGTGTCCCTATTAAATAACTCAGAGGAAAAAATAAAAGAAGCAATTGATAACGCCATAAGAGAAAAAGGTTTTCTTGCTTTTTATGAACACCGTACAGGTCATCCGGATTGGATTTCAGAAGAAAAACTGAGGACTGTTTTGTCCTATGTAAAGCAGAAAACAGAAAATGATGATTGTCTGGTTTTAAATCCAGATGATGCAGTTCGATATTATTTTGGTAAATCAAATAGGTCAAAATACACTAGCCGAAATCTGATTCAAGCCAATTTATCACCAGGAACCGATAAAGTAATAAATTCTAATTCGGCGGACTATGGAACATGGATATTTTCTAATCATCAAACCAGCCAAGGAGAAAACGCTAGACCTGCCACCGTGAATGCACCTTATACAGAGGTTAATTATCCAAATGGAGCTAACTCTGGAACAATAGATTCATTGCAAACTAAGATATATGTCGCAACGATTGATAAATCTAATGCAAAAAACAGGTCCCTTTATTTCTCCACAGAACTTTGGAGCAATAATGCGGACTTGTTTGACGTTGAATTGCGATGCAGATTTTATCGAAGCAATGGCAGTTTTGCAAATAACCATGTTTACCCTGTAACAATTAACCCTAATAAATCAAGAGTAGAGGCCGTTTTTAGTATAGCCAACGAAACAGATTTGTCTGTAGAATATGCTCTTGTTTATGTGCAGTTTAGAGCTAAATCTAATCTTCCATCGAATACAAAAGTGTATTTTGCAGAACCTGTAATCGGGATCGGAACAGATGCAACGGAAAATACAGCTAGGATAAACGACCCTTTTACCATTACATTGCAGTCGGAAGTTGAGAGAGGAGAAAATTTAGGGAATCGTGTTTGGCATAAATACGCGTCTTCTGTTAACAATCGATTTATGAATGGGTTGAATGATGGGACAGGTACGTTGCTAATCAAAGAAACAGGTCTTTACTCTCTTAATTTTAATTTCAATTTGGAAGTAGCCGGGTCTACACAAACAAATTACCCAAGAATGATGCTTGAAGTATCAACTACACCGAATTTCGGCGGAGATACACCGTCACGATCATACCACTATTACACGAAGCCAGATGATGTTTTTTCTGTGATATCTAACTATACTTTGTGGCTGAAGGCCGGAGATAAAGTATCCGTTAAATTATGGTTCGATAGTGCTAATGGCACTTGTATAGAGATGATGGACAGCATGTGTAGGATTCTAAAATTATCATAAGATTAATCTTTATACATGTAATCAAGCAGGGAGGTGACTGAGATTAACGGACAACCCTCATTATTCTTGCTAGATTCAGAAGGCAAGGAGTATCCAGCAATTGCAGAAGTGAATAGAAAGAAACGAGTAAACGGTCAGCGAGAATTATCGCTGTCTTTTTTGTATGATCAAATAAATCAGGATTTTATTCATGACATTGAATTTGGATGGAAAATCTTATTTAAAGGCGAATGGTATACGATTACCAGCCCCTCGTATGCTTTGGATGGTGATAGGTTCTCAGTGGGTGTAGATGCTGTTCTATCGTTCTTTGTGGATATGAATGGACATTACCTTCAAGACGAGGTGCAGGATAAATCAATGACTCCAGCCAACTTCTTTCGAGAGTTATTTGAAGGTACTGGATATAGTTATGTTTTAGTAGATAATCTATCTGCCAACACTTTAAATTATCAAGCCAACCAAAGCAAGACGGAACGTTTTTTATATGGTATTGATCGATTTAATGCTGAATATGTTATTCGGGGAAAAGTGGCCTATATACATGGTTTAGTTGGTTCTGATAAAAACGTGATTCTTCATGAGGATTTGAATATCCAAGATATATCCATTGATGTGGACGGAAGCGGATTTCATACCTGGGCTAAAGGATTTGGTGACAAAGACGAAAATGAAGAGGATGCGGATTATAAATTAGAAACCGATGAACATGTCCCTGGATTAGTTGAAAAGTATGGATGGATTGAAGGACCCGCAATTAGAGACGGGTCTTATAAGCATGAGACTAATCTAAAGGAAGCCATAAAAAAACAGATTGAGAACAGCGTGAAAATATCCACTGCAATTACAGCAGTTGATTTAAGTAACAACGGCTACCCTGAGATGCAGTTCGAAGAAGGAGATCGTATATGGCTGTATGTCATTGATTTAAAACAGAATCAGCAGGTAAGGGTCGTTGAAATTGATGAAACGTTTGACTGGGAAGGAAAAATCATATCAGCTCAATACACTTTAGGTAATGAAGGTATTGCTGCACGTTATAAAACGCAGCAGTACAGCACGTTAAAAGATTTTCGTGATATCGCATCTGGACGAAAAGTTTTAGAGTTTAATTGGCTTCCAGAAGCAATAAAACGCGCATCGGATATTATCAACGGAAACATTGATAGTCATTTTAAATATGGTGCTGGTGAAATCATTGGTATCAATAGAAGCAATCCGAATGGATATATGCGATTTAATACGGATGGATTAGGTTTCAGTCGTGATGGCGGCAGCACGTATAGAACTGCTATTACTTATGAAGGAATCGTTGCTGATGCGATTACAACAGGAACCTTGCGAAGCATCATCATTGAAGCTGTAGAAATATACGGCAGCAAATTTTTCTCTCGAAACGGAGACAGCTATCTTGAAATAGAGGGTGGAAATATCCACCTTGAGCAAGCAGCAGGGAATTATATGCGGATTAGTCCAGATGGCTTAAGAGGATTTAACAGAGATGATACAGTTCGATTCCGTGTTGATGCCACTCTTGTTACAACATCAGCGTTTGGTACTTCCATATCTAATGCTTATATTGCTCCTATGCCTGGTGGAGAGGCAAGGGTAGTTAATTACAATGATATACCCGGCGATGGAATAGTGACTAGCTATCGTTATTTACCTTTGAGGGCAAGCGGTTTTTATGGGAACTATGTCAATGTTAACCCGGCAGTTGCAGGAGGTTCTTCAAATTTATATTTAAGAACTTTAAGCAATGGCGAAGTAAGGATCACGTTAAATGAGACAACATCTAATTATCAAGATATTAGAGCTGATTGGGGCTATTTCAATCGTATTATTCCTAACGCTTTACAAAGCAGTCAATCACACTTCTATATAGGGACAATTGATAATGGGGAAGTACGTGTTGTTAATAATGAATCCACTGACAATTTTAGAGCGGTTAGAGCGTCTGGATATTATGGTAGTTTTATAGACACACCAGATACGAATCTGTATGGCCGAACAGCGAGTGGTGGAGAGTTTAGGATTACTTTAAGAGGCGGAACATCGAATTATCAAAACCTGCGGGCTGATTGGTTGTATGGCAACAGACTTATTGTTAATGCTCTGCAAGGTGAAAATAATCATTTTTACGCTGGAACTATTAATGACGGGGAATTCCGGGTAGTTAATGGCAGCTCTTCTGATGTGTACCGATCTATACGAGCGCAAAGATATTTGTTGCCGGATGGCAGCAACGCTTTTACAGCAGGGACATTTTCCTCCTTATCATTACATCCGAATGAGGGCGAGGGAATTAATTTAATAAATAACATCGACTTATTGAGATACACAAATGGAGGAAAACCAGTTTATAAAATTAACGGAGATGATGTTGCCGTTGATGATGTAGTAGCGACATTAGTTAAATCTGTGCAAGAAATTAATACAGAAATAAACCAATTAAAAGGAGCGTAATATCATGGAGCAGGAACAAAAACAACAACAATTAATGGTCAACTCATTAGCAAATCAAATCGCAAACCAAGGGGTACGAATCGCAGAATTAGAATCTATCATCGGCGTACAGCAGGAAGAGATTAAAGAATATCGTCAAAAAGAAGTAGAAGATAAGGCTAAAAATAATGGAAAGACATCCGACAAAAAATGATTGATGATCTTATCAATCTCACACAGATGCAGTTTTTCATTAAATATTGGTGGCTTTATGCAGCAATTTTTGGTATATCTGTTGTTTTTATATATTTATATAAGGGAGAGAGTGAAATGTTAGAAAAGAGAAAAGTTGAAAAGTCAGAGAAATATAATCCAGTTCGTGCTTCCCAATACCTTGGGACTAAAAAAGGTGATTTATATCTTCAACCAAAAGAAGGTGGAGAAGTAAGGGAAACAAAAAACGGAGAATTAAAAGGAGAAATCTTTTACATTGTTCCTACTAAAAACCACCATTTTGGATTTCACGTTAAATCAATAATGATTTCTGATTACGATATCCCTCAATTAGATCGTATCGAAAAGAAAATGGACAAGATTTTAGAATTGTTGGAGGACAAGTAAATGCCCATTAATTTTCAATTAAAAGAAGGTTTTTCAGAGGAATCTTTAGGAATAGACATAGTAATTACAACAGGAACTTTAAAAGCATATCTTCCGCATATCAAAACAGATGAAAACGGGAAACTATTGTTTAAAAAGCTTAAAGTAAAATAATCGAAGCTCTGTATAAGAGCTATTATTTATGCAGGATTTTCCTCCTTTTCGTCGAATATTATATACCGATAGTAATATTTTTAAGGGGGAATTAGGATGAAGTGGGAATATAAGACTTACACTTGGAAATCCGCATACGTTTATAACAGATATAAAACTTTAGAAAATGACTTGAATGCGCTAGGCGAAGAAGGTTGGGAAGTGGTAAGTTCCAATGCTGTAGATTATAGAGGCGGAAAAGTAGTGGAGCAAGTTGATGAAATAGTTTATTTACTAAAAAGAAAAACAATGGACATCTCATAATGAGGTGTCTTTTTTATGTCTAAAAAGCAATAGGGGGTCGAGTATGACAAAACAAGAGGAGATGGGAGATATGGATGCTTGGAAAGAGAGAATGCAGCAAGATGTCAGCGAACTAAAAAGCAACTACCATCTGATGCGAAAAGATGTCGAAGGACTGCAACGTAACGATATACGTCAAGATGGACAGATAGAAACAATGCAGCAGACTTTGAGCGCTATCCAGGACGATACCAATTGGATACGCCGTAAGATTACTGGAGCATTTATCACAGCATTGGTCACTGCTGTGGTTGCAGGCGTTGTCGGTGTGGCCGTAGCAAATATTTTTTAAGGAGAGGATATTATGGATAAAGGAACAATCGTAAGAACAGTCGCATTGGTAATTGTTTGGATCAATGTATGGCTAGAGCAGGCGGGATTGAATGCAGTTCCTGTATTTAGTGAAGAAGCAATTGCTTTAGGTTTAACCACTGTTGTAAGTATTTGGACATGGTTCAAAAACAACTATGTGACCTGGAAAGGGAAGCAACAGAAAGAAGTTTTACAGAAAAATTATTTAACCAAGTAAAGAGTAGCCGCGGCTGCTCTTTTTAATTTATAAGGAGGTTTTTATATGGCAAAAGTAGCGATGTGTGCAGGACATGGCGGAAGTGGTTCGACACCTGGCAAACGTTCTCCTGCTGGAGAATATGAGTGGAACTTTAATGATGCAGTAGTTAGAGCAGCCATTGCAAAATTAAAAGCTAATGGCGTTGAAGTTTTACGTACTGACGATGCTTCTGGTAAAACTGATATCGGGTTAACTGCCCGCACAAATAAGGCGAATGCATGGGGAGCTGATGTTTATGTATCATGCCATCACAACGCACTTGGTACAAGTTGGCTCAACTACGAAATCGGCATTGAAACATTTACTCAAAACGGATCGCATCCACAGGCTGAAATATTAGCGAGATGCATACATCCGAAATACGTTAAAGCAATGGGTTTGAAGGATAGAGGTATGAAAAAATCCAATCTTGCTATCACTCGTCAAACCAAAATGCCTGCCGTCCTTACCGAGGGTGGATTTATGGATTCAAGGATTGATATTAAATCAATGCGCGATAACGCCAAGCTTAAAGCTCAGGGTGAGGCCATTGCTGATGGTATTATGGAGTTTCTTAACGTCAAGAATACTAATAGTGCTCCAAAGGTGTCTAAGCCCTCATCTGGTAAAACAGGTTCCAAGCAGATTACTAAACCTAAATCTATTCTATCTGTAGATGGCAAATGGGGAAACAGTACCACTCAAGCTTTGCAAGAAGCTTTGAATACTCCGGTAGATGGTGTAATTAGTAAACAGCCAAAAAATGCTGTGACTCAAGCTTTATATAGTACTACAGTGCAATTTGGTAATGGAAGTAGTAATGTAATTGTAGCCCTTCAGAAAAAAGTAGGCGTCAAGGCTGATGGAAAACTAGGCCCTGCAACTATTAAAGCCTTGCAAAAATACCTGGGTACGCCACAAGATGGTGTGTTAAGTCGTCCATCAATGGTCGTCGAGGAGATGCAGCGTAGATTAAATGCTGGTACGTTTTAAGCAAAAAAATAAGCCCTTCACTCTTGTGAGGGGCTATACAATTATAGGGTGTTTTCCTCTTTCACTTTCTGTTCTATGTATTTAACTGAAAGCACGCTGTTTGTAGCTTTATATATACTGAATTTTTCTAGAATTCTGTCGTACTCGTTTGTGTCTATAGGATCACGATTTTTGTAAATAGATTTATGTAATTCATGAAATTCATCAATAGTATATAATTCATCTAATTTAACAAATGAAGGCTGGTCGAGAGGCGGAAAGAACTTCCTTATTTTTTCGTTTGATTTATAAAGTAATTTCTTTTCCTTACCTCTCGTTGAAGAAATATTTAGTAAATCTAGGGTATTATTATTTTTATTAATTACTAGAAATGGTCTTTTGGAATTGCAAGGTGCTCCGTTAGCAAAAGGTAACTTTAACGCTAATACGTGACCAGCTATAATCAAGAAATAATCAATCCTTGGTCTTGATCAATAGTTACTGTATAAGCCTCGTCTGTGCAATCCAAATCTTTTAACTCTGATAAAATATCGTCGTTAAATTCTATTTCATTCGCATTATAATAAAAAGTTACCCCGTTTACAACCTCAACAGCCATTGAATCCTCATTTTCACGATAAGAGCCTAACATTTGTTTCACATTATTCAAATCTCCCTTAAAAACCTCATCAAATGGACGTACAATACTCTTTTCTTTATCATATACATTTGTTTGATTTGTAATAGAAGAATAATAAGGGATTTTCCAACTGTCAAATTCATGATTTAAATCAGAAAGTTCAGTAGCTGTCATATCACCAAATATTTCTAATGTCATCTCTAAGGTTGAATTTACTTCTGAATTGTTGAAATCCCTGAACTTTTCAGCTTGCTCAATTAAATAATTTTGGTTGTTTTTATAGTCTAATCTGACATTGTTAACTACCGTACCATTTTCGAATGCTCTCATCTCGTCATCAAAAAGAAGTTTATTGTAATCTGCAGCATGTATTAACTGTGCAAAATATAACAATTTTTGTAACTTCATGTTCCCGTCAAACGTATCCCTTGGAGAATCATATTGTCTTTTTATAAACCACTTAGCAACATCAATCGCTTTTATGTCGCCCATAGGATTTACCACCTTCCCTAAAAATTTTCTGAAGAATTGGAATAATAACTTCCTATAACTATTATATACTTTAGAATATATTTTGTATACGATTTGAAACAACATG
The DNA here is from genome assembly GCF_038004405.1 of Oceanobacillus sp. FSL W8-0428. Classification (NCBI taxonomy): domain Bacteria; kingdom Bacillati; phylum Bacillota; class Bacilli; order Caryophanales; family Bacillaceae; genus Oceanobacillus; species Oceanobacillus sp. FSL W8-0428. The sequence goes on along the minus strand of NZ_JBBORB010000002.1, from coordinate 3,840 downwards.
AAACTTACTGACATTTTAAACCCAATCATTTCCGTTTATTATACCAATCCAATGGGTTCAGCATTTCAATATTTCTAATTTCCTCAAGTCTGCATTTGGTGGTTCGGCCGTCAATCAACTGCAGATGTATCTTATTACCGCCATACCCAGCTACTTTGCACACCACGTCCTTGTAATAGCTTCCATTGCGTATAATATTTGCTTGTATCGCAATTGGATATCCCGATGCAAATGCTCTATGCAGCACTTGAGATATCTCCACTTCAGACATTTCCTCTTTTCCTTCAATTTCAGTGATTTCAGCATCCATCTTTTTTAGCGCATCCGTTTGGTCAGCAAGTATCATACCCTGCCACTTTAAAATACCTCTGTCTCTATATCCAATTTGTTCAGGCGTAAATCGTGTGATGGCGAACTCTGCCACTTTAATCATTCCTTCCTGCTAAAAAATAACAGTACATTTGTTCTGGTTAATGTGATATATTTATATTATAACCAGAACAAACATTCGTCAAACGGTAATTTATGGAGGTGGGTCAGATGATTGGATTTTTGATTAGTGCGATGGAGAATAAAGAAAAAGTTATGATTTATTATATGGACTCTGAAGGCAACGTTAGTCAAAGGGTTATAAGAGTAGTTGATATAAATGACAATAAGATGTTAGTTTACTGCTATTATCGAAAACAGGTGCGCAGTTTTAAAATGGATGGCATTCTGTCTTGTGGTCCATTAAAAAGGAGTGCCAGTTAGAACATAAAAAAAAGAGGGGGATAACACCCCTCTTTATACGTCTTATTATCAAAATAAGTCTAATTCTTCAGCTTCTTTAACAGACAAAACATCTAACTGTATTTGGTCATCAGCCATGTCTTCCCATGTCATTAATTGTGGAGCGTTTATATTTATGGAAAAAGAATCAATGTTTTTATCAGAATCATTAATAATGAACCAAGCAGTTATCGTTCCTTCCTCCCCAGGATCTAAATCAGATTCAATTCCTTCTGTTATGAATTGATCAGCAATTAATTGTACTCCTGGTTGAACGCTGACTGTAATTTCATTTTCGGTAAAACTAACTGGTTCATCAGAAGTATTCAGCACATTAAAAGTAGCTGTTATTGCTCTACTTTCATCTTTGCCGTTTAATACTAATGATTTAAAATCCTCATCTTCTGACTTTACACTAGCTAAAAATGCGCCGACAACGTATAACTCGACTGGACCGATCTGAATAGGAGTGACGTCTTTATACATACCTAATTCCTCTTTGTACCCTACGCCATCCATCCTTAATTCTCCAAATGAAACAGTTTCCCATTCACCATATTCTTCATTTTCTTCAGCGTTAACCTCTTCTAATTCTGCTTTTTCTTCTTTTCCAGATTCCTCTGATGTATCGTCTGTAACTTCTTGAGACTCTTTTTGTTCTTTCTGATCTGGCTCGTCGGAATCTGTATTTGAGTCAGATTCATTCCCACACGCAACTAAAAACAATGATAGTAGTAATACAAATAATAATTTCTTCATTTAAGTTCCCCCTTTTGTATATGTATAGATAAATTATAACCTAATATGCTGATAAAAAATATACTCATTCATCATCTTCCCAAACGTATAAATCGTCTACTTTGCAATTTAAAATATTGGCAAGTTTAAAAAGCTTATCTACAGACGGTTTTCCCCTGTTGTGTATCCACCTTGAGATTACAGTAGGAGCAACTCCAACCTGTTCTGCAACCCATCTGTGTTTTAACCCTTTGCTATCAATAACTTCTCCGATTCTGCTTTTTATCATTTTTATCACCCACATTATATATTCTACAAATATTTTTATTTTCCTTCTCCCCTCGGCCTCCCCTCTAAACACAGGCACTCATTCTTCGTATTTGTGTACTTAAAAAGTAATCAATTTTAGAATCTATGCATATAGATATATCAACAAACGAATATACGCACGAACAGTTACCGATGCGAATAGCAAAGCGTATATGCGTACGAATAGGGGTGCGAATATGGATGTATTGATTGGAGGGGGCTTGGCAGCATTTACGATTTATGCAGCTACACAATGGAATAAATCAGATAAAGAAAAAATTCGGCATACGTTCAGGAATTTAAATTATAAAGTTAAAGACAGGGAACCAAAACATTTCAAAACCCACAATACAGATAAATACACACTATACAGCTATCATGTACCTTATGGTCTTGTGGATGACGATAAGCTGAAAGTGCTGGAGAAGGTGCTGAATAAACCGGTAAAGATTATCTTCGCTAAAACTAAACTGCACATCAAAGTTTATAAGCAGACTTTTCCTACGAAGATTGATTATGATTGGCTGAAAACGGAAGGGTGGACGTTACCTATTGGGGAATCATTAGACGGTCCTGTAATACATGACTTCGATAAGATACCACACATGACAATAGCTGGAATGACTAGGCAGGGGAAGACTGTTCTTCTCAAATTAATCATGGCGCATTTAATTAATAATCATCCTGATGACGTTGAACTATATGTGATTGATTTAAAAGGGGGATTGGAGTTTGCACAGCATAATTATAGACAGATTAAATCAATTGCCAGCAGTCCATTGGAGACATTCAATTTACTGGATAGATTAACAGATGAAATAGAAAGAGATATGGCATTTTTTAAATCAAAAGGGTACACCAATGTATTAAGTACCGATATAAAAAAACGAAAATTTATTATTGTGGATGAAGGAGCAGAGCTAGTGCCACATAAATTCATGAGTAAAGATGAAAAACTTGATATAGATTATTGCCAGTATGCCTTATCCAATATCGCAAGAGTAGCCGGCGCACTTGGATATAGGTTAATATTTGCCACTCAATATCCCACAGCTGATAATATGCCCCGACAAATTAAACAAAATGCAGATGCCAAGATTAGCTTTCGACTACCAACAGAAGTTGCCAGCCGTGTGGCGTTGGATGAGCAGGGCGCAGAGACGCTAAATAATGTCGGGAGAGCTATTTATCGAACCGCCGACAAACATATTATACAGGTGCCGTACGTGGCTGATTCGGATATCAAAGGGAGGTTTGCGGATTATGTTAGCACAACAGAAGAGACAACAGAGAGACGAAAAGATACTGTCATCTTTGGATGATTTGACGTACGCAACCAGGGAACAGCTGCAGATAATAAATAATCTTGGTGGCGACAGAAATGCACAGCGTGTTTTATCCAGGATGGAAAAAGATAAATTATTACTTGCTGCACGGATGGAGAAAAAGATTTACTACTTGTCCAATAGAGGAAAACAGATAATCGGATCAAACCAAGGGAAATTGAATAAAAAAGAAATTACTCATGTATTAATGAGGAACGATTTATATATAAAGTTAGGGATGCCCTCTGACTGGAAAAAAGAAAGACCTGTTAAATGGGGTGAAAATAAATTAATTCCAGATGCTACGTTTAAAAAATCCGGAGAATTTCATTTTGTGGAAATTGATAATCAGCAAACGATGGCAACTAACATTGAAAAGATAAAAAAGTATAAGGATCTGTCTTATGTTATTTTCCAGCAATACAATCATCGACCGACTGTCATTTGGTATGCTGTATCTGAATTGAGAAAAAAGAAGTTAGAAAAGCTTTGTGTTAAGTATGGATTGAAGTTTGTAGTGTATTAAAAAAGAGAGTGCAAAACGCACCCTCTTTGTGATACCAAAAATGATACTTCACCACTAAAAATATATGTTTATTAATTTTTAATGGCATCAACAAAAACGTTAATATATCAACGCTTATGGTACTTATATAACGCAATTGTTTACTGTTTAATTGTTTCCCTCCGTCTCCAT